>NZ_SOGH01000020.1:705944-716200 GCF_004402305.1 Cryobacterium sp. TMB3-10
GGGGGGGGGGGTGAACGCCTGCGCGAAACGCTCGGGTTACTTGATCTTCCAGCAGTGCAGATGCCAGTGGCGCCGGGCGGCGAGGTCCGCCGCGTCGCCGGTCACACCGTCGCCGCGCCAGGTGACCATGTGGGCCACTCCGGGGTTGATGTCGAGCAGGCAACCGGGGCAGAGGTAGGTCTTCCCCGCCTGGGCGGCGCTGATCGGCTGCACATGCCACACGCCGTCGCGCTTCACCTCGGTGCGGCGCCAGCCGGCGAGCATGCGCGAGAGATCGTCGGTCTCGTCTTCGCCGGTGCCGGCTCTGCGGCCCTTGGGGCGGTTGCTGCGCGGCATGGTGCAAGTCTAACCCTGGCTCGAAGGGCCCAGCTGGGCCGGTCGGGTCGGGTGACTAGTACCAGCCGACGTCGACGGAGTGGCCCCAGGCGCCGCAGGGGGTGCCGTAGCGGCCGCTGATGTAGCCCAGGCCCCATTCGATCTGGGTGCCGGCGTTGGTTTCCCAGTCGGAGCCGGCCGAGGCCATCTTCGAACCGGGCAGTGACTGCGGGATCCCATAAGCGCCGCTGCTGGAGTTCATCGCGTTGACGCGCCAGCCGGACTCCTTGTTCCACAGCGACACCAGGCAGCTGTACTGGTCTTCGCCCCAGCCGCGGGACGCGACGGCGCCGTAGGCGTATGCCTGGGCGGAGCCCGGGTCGGGGACGGCAGCCGGTGCGGCGCTGACGGGGCCCGGCGACGTCGTCGACGCGGCGGCCACGGGGGCCGGTGCGGGTTCCGGCTCGGGTTCGTTGATGGTGTAGCTGTCGATGACGACAGCGTTGGCCACGGTGCTGGCCACGAGCAGGGACTGAGCGGCCTCGCCCTTGTACCGGTCGGACGCGGCGCCGGGCACCTGGAAGTACGGTGACGCCGTCGCCCCGGAGTACGGGTCGACCACGGTGACGAGCACGAAGGCGGCAGCAGCGGTGAATGCGAACAGCGACAGCGCTACGTGGCTGCGTGAGCGCGGGCGGTGCATGCTCCGCGGGATCGGCCGGGCGGGCGTCTGCACGGCCAGGTTCCCGAAGGGTGCACGAAGCGATTTGGTGCCCGGTGTGCTCACCGGCATCGCGCCCGAAACGGGCGCGGAAATGTTGAGATGTCTACCCACGATGATTAGACCCTAACCCACTTCGCGGGTAACGGCCAGGTAACGACACGCGATGTGTCACCGAACGGCGAGCATCACGTCCACGACACTGTCGAGAACCAGGTCGACCTGGGCCTCCCTGTAGCCGGTCCGCTGCGGGCGGAAGACCGCCGTGCGCACATCGTCGACGGTGACCGGGTGGCCGTCCTGGAAGTAGGTGACGAGCTTCGCGGCGAGGCGGTCGACATCGGCTTTGTTGTAGCCGGTGCTGAAGATACTGGTGCGGGAGAACCGGTGACCCGCCGGTCGGCCGAGGCGGTTGATGATCACCTGCGCGGTCTGACGGGCCTCGTCCAGCCAGGCCTGCGAGCCGGATTCGCCGGTGGCGCGTTCCCGCTCCCGCAGCGCGAAAGCGTCCTCGAGACGCTCCAGGGCGGCGTCGACGTGGCTGGGCGAATAGCCGCCCTTCTGCATGGCGAAGGCCGTGTGACGGATGTCGGCTGCGGTGAGCTGGTCCGTCCCACCCGCATCGTCGTACGCGTGTCGAGTCGACTCGAGGAACTCCTCGACCTGCTTGAGGTTGTAGCCGAGCATCTTTTTACTGGTTCGCGGAAACGTAGTGCTCACCGCCTCATTCTGCCCCACCAGACGCCGAGTGTCGAAAGCAGCCGGGTCAGGCGAAGATGAGGTAGAGCGCATAGGCCGCGGCCGCTGACGGCAGGATGGAGTCCAGACGGTCGAGGAAACCGCCGTGGCCCGGCAGCCAGGAGCTCATGTCCTTGATGCCGAGGTCCCGCTTGATCAGCGATTCCGCCAGGTCACCGAAGGTGGCTGTGATCAGGATCACTACACCGAAGATCGGACCGAACCACCACGGCTCGCCGAGCATGAAGATGGCCAGCAGGATGCCGACGACCACACACACGATGGCCGCTCCGGCGAAGCCCTCCCAAGTCTTCTTGGGACTGATCGACGGCACCATCCGGTGTTTGCCGAAGGAGAGGCCTGCGGCGTACGCGGCGGTGTCAGCGGAGATCACCAGTAGCAGGAACGCGAGCGTCCACCACTGGCCGCCCTCCTGGGTGACCAGAAGCACCGCGAAACTGGCCAGGAACACGACGTAGACCTGGATCAGGAAGCCGCCGCCGATGTCGGTGAGCACCACGCTGCGGGGTGCGCGGTGCCTGGGGAAGGCGAGCATGGCCAGCCGCCACAGGGTGATCAGCAGGATGCCGCCCAGAGTGGCGAGCCACTGGCCGCCGGCACCCCAGTAGAACGCGGCGGGCACGACGGCCACCGCCGACGCCAGCACCGGAATCCGGGGCACCTTCCGGCCGCCCCGGCGCAGAGCCTCGGCCAGTTCGAAGGCCGTGAACCCCACGACCACGAAGGCCATGATCATGAACAGCTCTTTGATGAAGATCAGGCTCACGAGCATCGCGCCGCCCAGGACCAGCCCGATCAGGGTCGCCAGAATCAGGTTGCGCCCTGTGCGGGCCTCGATGCGTTCGTTCGTCGCATCCAGCTGCGCCTTGGTGGCCTGCACCTGGCGTTCGATGTCGGCCTTGGTGGACTGCACCTGTGCCCGAAACTCGGCGCGGCCGGTGCCGCGACCCCGCTGGGGTGGCTGGGTGGGCCCTGGCTGATCCGTCATTCGCTTAGCCTCCGCTAGATAGCGAGGAGCTCGGCTTCCTTGCGCTTGAGGGCGTCGTCGATCGCGTCGATGTGAGTCTTCGTGATCTGCTCGAGCTCCTTCTCTCCGCGGGCCACGTCATCGTCGCCGACCTCGCTCTTGAGCGCGTCGAGTTCGTCCTTGGCCTTGCGGCGCAGGTTGCGAACGGAGACCTTGGCATCCTCACCCTTGGTCTTGACGATTTTGACGTACTCCTTGCGGCGGTCGTTCGTCAGTTCGGGCAGCGAAGCCCGGATGACGATACCGTCGTTGCCGAGGTTGGCGCCGAGGTTCGGGGTGTCCCGAATGGCGTTCTCGATGTCGCGCAGGGCGCTCTTGTCGTACGGGGTGATCAGGAGCGTGCGAGCTTCCTGGTTCTGCAGCGAGGCAAGCTGCCCCAGGGGCGTCGGGGTGCCGTAGTAGTCGACCAGGATCTTCTGGAACATCTGCGGGTTTGCTCGCCCCGTACGCACGGTGGCGAAGTCTTCCTTCGCGGCCTCGACGGCCTTATCCATGCGCTGGGTGGTGTCGGTCAGGACATCCGTAATCACGGTGACTCCTTCTTCGGTGGCTTCAATAATCCTAGTTGGAGACGAGGGTTCCCAGTTCGGCGCCGAGAATGGCGGCCGTCACGTTGCCGTGCGGAGCCATCCCGAACACCCGCATGGGCATGCTGTTGTCCATGCACAGGCTGAAGGCCGTCGAGTCGACGACCTTGAGGCCGCGCTGGAGCGCATCCTGGTAGGTGATGCTGTGGATCTTGTGTGCGTCGGGGTTGGTGCGCGGGTCGTCTGAGTAGACACCGTCGACGCCGTTCTTGGCGACCAGGACGACCTCGGCACCGATTTCAAGGGCACGCTGCGCGGCCACGGTGTCCGTGGAGAAGTAGGGCAGTCCGGCGCCGGCGCCGAAGATGACGACGCGGCCCTTTTCCAAGTGACGCTCGGCGCGTCGCGGGATGTACGGCTCGGCGACCTGGGTCATGGCGATGGCGGATTGCACGCGGGTCTCCGCTCCGGCCTGTTCCAGGAAGTCCTGCAGGGCGAGGGCGTTCATGACGGTGCCCAGCATGCCCATGTAGTCGGCGCGGCCTCGGTCCATGCCGCGCTGGGAGAGTTCGGCGCCGCGGAAGAAGTTGCCGCCGCCGACGACGATCGCGATCTCGACGCTCTTGGCGGCCTCGGCGATTTCCCGGGCCAGGCTGCTGATGACGTCGGGGTTGACACCGAGGCTTCCGGCCCCGAATGCTTCGCCCGACAGTTTGAGGAGGACTCTGCGCTTGGTACCTGTATCTGACATGCCCGTGAGCGTCCTTCCGTTGTGGATCGTGATTCTAAAACTACCGGTTGAGCACCGGTGGGCTATACCCCTGCTGCGGCCCACCTGGAGCCGGGCAGAGAAGAAGGAGACCGGATTGCCGAAGCGATCCGATCTCCTTCTGTCTCATGCTGCCTTACTGGTTACTGCTGTGCCGGTTGCGGCGGAGCTGGTTACGCGCCGACCTTGAACCGGGCGAAGCCGGTGACGGTCAGACCCGCGTCAGCGAGCACCTTCGCCACGGACAGCTTGTTGTCCTTGGCATAGTCCTGCTCGAGAAGTGCGACCTGCTTGAAGTACGCGTTGACGCGGCCTTCAACGATCTTGGGCAGCGCGGCGGCCGGCTTGCCCTCGTTCTCGGAGATCTCGGTGACGATGCGACGCTCGGCCTCGACGGCTTCTGCGGGGACGTCTTCGCGAGCCAGGTATTCCGGGTTCGCGAACGAGATGTGCTGGGCGATGCTGCGCGCGGTTGCGGCATCCTCACCGGTGTAGCCGAGAACAACACCGACCTGCGGGGGCAGGTCCTTGCTGGTCTTGTGCAGGTAGATCTCGAAGTTGTCACCGGTGACGGCTGCGACGCGGCGAAGTTCGAACTTCTCACCGATGATCGCGGCTTCGCCGTTGATGAGGTCTCCGACGGTCTGGCCATCCGCCGGAGCGGCAAGCGCCTCGGGGACGTTGGTGGCGCCGGCAGCGGAAACCGCGTCCAGAACCTTCTCGGAAAGAGCGCCGAACTTCTCGCCCTTGGCGACGAAGTCGGTCTCGCAGGCGAGCTCGAGCAGGTAAGCGGTGTTTCCGATCACCTTGGCGGCCACGAGGCCCTCAGAGGTGGAACGGTCGGCGCGCTTTGCGTTGCCCTTTGCACCCTTGAGACGCAGGATCTCAACCGCGCGCTCGATGTCGCCATCGGCTTCGACGAGTGCGTTCTTGGTGTCGACCATGCCGGTGCCGAGGCGCTCGCGCAGGATCTTGACGGATTCGAGGTTGAAGTTTGCCATACCTGTTGTCCTTACTTGGTGTCGGCTACGGGAGCGTCGGCTGCAACCTCTTCGGTTGCGGCTTCGGCCGCTGCGGGCTCTGCTGCTGCGGGTGCCTCTTCTGCAACCTGCTCGGTGGCGACGGTTTCGTCGGCGACCTTCTCGGTGTCAGCGGAGGACTGCTCGGGCGTGGTCTCGGCCGGAGCTGCGAGCAGCTCGGCTTCCCATGCGGCGAGGGGCTCAACTTCGGCGCCCTCTTCCGGCTTCTGGTGACGCTGGATGAGGCCCTCGGCCGCGGCGTCGGCGATGATGCGGGTGAGCAGGCCAACGGAGCGGATGGCGTCGTCGTTACCCGGGATCGGGTACTGAACGTCGTCGGGGTCGCAGTTGGTGTCGAGGATCGCGATGACGGGGATGCCGAGCTTGCGCGCCTCGTCGATGGCGAGGTGCTCCTTGTTGGTGTCGACAACCCAGAGCGCGGACGGCGTCTTGGTCAGGTTGCGGATTCCGCCGAGGCTCTTGTGCAGCTTGACGAGCTCGCGCTTCTTGATGAGCATTTCCTTCTTCGTGAAGCCGCTCTTGGCGGTGTCCTCGAAGTCGAGCTCTTCGAGCTCTTTCATGCGGGCCAGACGCTTGGAAACGGTCTGGAAGTTGGTGAGAAGGCCACCGAGCCAGCGCTGGTTGACGTAGGGCTGGCCGACTCGCGTCGCCTGCTCCGAAATCGATTCCTGCGCCTGCTTCTTGGTGCCGACGAAGAGGATGGTGCCGCCGTGGGCGACGGTCTCCTTGACGAAGTCATAGGCCTTGTCAACGAACCCGAGCGACTGCTGCAGGTCGATGATGTAGATGCCGGAACGCTCGGTGAAGATGAAGCGCTTCATCTTCGGGTTCCAACGGCGGGTCTGGTGCCCGAAGTGCACGCCGCTGTCGAGCAGCTGGCGAATGGTTACGACGGCCATGAGCCGTACTCCTTATCCGACGTTTCTGCACAGCAGAAAACGCCCATCGGTTTGTGTCGTGATCGGATGATCACTACTCCTGGTGCCCGGCGCACAACCGCCCGACTTCGTGAAAAGTCAGGACCGAGTGGATGTGTTGGCCGAATGGGCACGCGTAGTCAGCGCACAAAGCGCTGCTCAGAGAACTCTAGCACCCGGCCGACCCCGGCCGCGCACCAACGCGCTCCCCCGCAGCCACTCCTCCACAGCCGGTTCTTTCACACGTTTGGCACAGCCGGGCCCGCGGCGCGCCTCCCGACCTCGCCGTCGTCCGATGGTGGAGCCATGACAGCGACAGGACGCCCCGACAAACGCCTCGCCTCCACCCGTTCTCCCCTGCACAGGTTCCGGTCTCGCCGGCGCCCGGCGCAGGCTCCGTTCCGTCTCGCGGCGCTGCCGGTCTGTGCCATCGCGGCCGCACTACTCACCGGCGCACCAAGCCTGTCCGGCTCGCCGGCGCCGGCGTTGGCCTCTGCGCCGGTGCCTGTCGTTGCGGAGCACAGTGCCGCGGCATCAGTTGCGGTTCCCGTGTCGGCGACACTCGGTGCTGCCCTGCCCGGACAGGCGGCGCCGGCCGGATGGGCCTGGCCCGTCGGACCACCACGGGAGCTGGCGCGTCCCTTCGAGGCGCCGACCAGCCGGTATGCGGCCGGGCACCGCGGTATCGACCTCGTGGCCGGTGAAGGCCACCCGGTTCGCTCCCCCGCCGACGGGGTGGTCACCTTCGCGGGCACGGTCGTGGACCGGCCCGTTCTGTCAATCCAGAACGGTGAGGGCCTGATGTCCAGCTTCGAGCCGGTCACGGCCACGGTGAGCGAGGGTGATCGGGTGCTGGCCGGGCAGGTCGTGGGCGTCGTGGCGACGGGTTCGCACTGCACCGCGCGCTGTGTGCACTTCGGGGTGCGCCGGCACGGTCAGTACATTTCGCCGATGCTCTTTCTCGGCGGGCTGGCGCGCGCGATACTGCTGCCACTCCCGCCGACCGGCCCGGTGCCGATCCCGGCCCGCTGACGCCCGCACTCTCACGGAGTGGCGTCAGGCGCGGGGGTGCGCGAGCCGGTAGCTCTGCTGCAGTCTCTCCGCCGAAACGTGGGTGTAAATCTGGGTCGTGCCGAGGCTGGCATGGCCGAGCATCTCCTGCACCGCGCGCAGGTCGGCTCCACCGTCGAGCAGGTGCGTGGCCGCCGTATGGCGCAGGGCGTGCGGACCTGCCGGACCGGTGCCGGGCATCGACTCAAGCAGGGCCGCGACCAGGCGGTACACGGCGCGCACCCCGAGGCGCTGCCGGTGGCTGCCGAGGAACAGGGCGGACGGGTCGGCCCCGGCGGCCCGCCGAACGGCCATCGTGCCCCCCGTCGCCTCTGACCGCGTCGTCTCGGCCGGAACCGCGGCGGCCAGCACCGGACGTGCCGCCCGCAGGTACCGCACGATGGCGCTCTGCGCCGGCACGCCGAACGGCACAACGCGTTCCTTGTCGCCCTTGCCGGTGACGCGCACCGTCAGGCGGGACAGGTCGACGTCCCCCACATCGAGTCCGACGAGTTCGGAGACCCGCAGGCCGGACGCATAGAGCAGTTCGATGATGGCCAGGTCACGCACGGCTCCCGGGTCGTCGGCGCCCGCGGCGGCCTCGAGGCGGTCGAGCAGTTCCTGCATCTGGCTGCGATTGATCACCCGCGGCAGGGTGCGGCCAGGTTTCGGCGAACGCAGCCGCACGGCGGGGTCGTTGGGCAGCACGCCGTCCCGGGTGAGCCAGGCGGTGAACCCGCGCGCCGAGGCGGAGCGCCGGGCGATGGTGGCCCGCGCCAGTCCGGCCTGCGTTCCCGTCCACAGCCAGTCGCGCAGGAGTTCCAGGGTCAGGCCGTCGACGGTGTCCACCGCCCGGTCTTCGGCGAAGGTGGCCAACCCGGCCAGATCGGCGCAATACGCGCGCACCGTGTTCACGGAGAAACCGCGTTCGGTCGCGAGATAGCGGGCGAAGCCGTCGATCGCCGGGTCGAGATGCATGCCTCCAGCATCTCGCGCGCCGGGCGGGATGCCGGCACCGACGCGGGAATCGCCGTCATTCGCCCGCTCTCCCGCACGGCGCCCACTCACGGTGATCCTCCCCCGGTCTCGGCTACCCGGCCGGCTGTGCGACGTGTCGGGAGAACGCCGCCAGCCGGTCTGTCGGGCTGAGCGCCTCCATCCGGTCGAGGTAGGCCGGATCGAAACGGGTGACCACGTCGAACGCGCCCAGGGGAACATTCGAGTGCACCACCTGGTCGGCATAGACGTGCACAAGGTTGATCGACTGGCCACCGCCGACACCGGTGAGCTGGCGTGGCGGGGCTGCCGCGTCGATCGTGTAGCAGGTGGCCGCGGCGACGGACACCGGGATCCCGGCGAACAGTCCCGTGGTGGCGTGGTGCAGGTGACCGCCGAGGATCGCGCGTACATCGCTTCCCACCAACACCTCGGCCAGCGCCGTCTGGTCGCGCAGTTCCAGGATGGTCATCAGCGGCAGGGCCGTGGGTACCGGTGGGTGGTGCAGGGCGAGCAGGGAACCGTGTTCGGCGGGTTCGCTGAGCACGTCGCGCAGCCAGGCGAGTTGGTCGGCGGTGACCTCGCCGTGGTGGTACCCGGGCACGCTGGTGTCCAAGGAGATCACTCTAAGTCCGTTGACGTCGACGACCCTGTCGACGGGCCCGTCGTGGGCCTCGACACGCAGGAGTTCGGTGCGGAACGCCGCCCGTTCATCGTGGTTGCCCATCACCCAGACCAGTGCAGCGCCCATCCGCTCTGCGGACGCCTCGACGATGTCGCGCACCCGGCGGTACGCATCCGCCTCGCCTCGGTCGGTGATGTCTCCGGTGAAGACGAGGGCGTCGATGGCCAGGCCGGAGGCTTCCAGCTGCGCCATCGCGCGATGCACTGTGCTGTCCGTGTCGACGGCGTCGTACAGCAACCGCCCGGATCCGTCCGCGCCCGTGCCGAGGAAGTGAGTGTCGCTGAGGTGCACGATGAGGTGGGAGGCCGGCCGGTACTGGCCCATCTGTACAGTGTCTGTTCCGGTCATGAGCTACCCCTCGCTGATCCGACGGACTGAATCGACGCCCTCGGTGTGACGCGCCGTCAGGAACACCCTAGGGCGTAGCGCCGACAACGACTCCGAGGAGATCCCGGGTACTGCGACACCGGCTGTCACCTCGGATATCGGCGCGCCGACTCCCGACGCCTGCGGGGCCGGCGCAGTACGGCACGGTTAGATGGTGCCATCTGTTCACACTGTTCTTGGGGGTCCTGTTGGTTTCGAAACGCTATGCCTGTGTTCTGGTTGCGCTCACACTCTCTCTCGTGACGGGCTGTTCTCAGGCTGACGAAACCCTCGCGGTACCGGACACCAGTGAGGCGCCAGCCGCGGAGGCCGGCCCCGAGGCGGACGATCTCGCGCCCCTCGCCCTCACCGTCGCGGACCTGCCGTCCGGTGGCTGGAGCCTGGAGCCGTCCAGCAGCACCGACTCAGAGGATGCGGAAGTCTCCACCGACAAGTCAACAGGGGACCTGTGTGCACTGGACTTCGCGAGTGCCTTGTCCATTGACGAAGCCGACAACCTCAACGGACACACCTTCACGCGGGAGACACTCGATCAGACCCTGAGTACCGGGGTGTTCATTGTCGAAGACGGTGAACAGGTCATAGCGGACTTGAGCGCAGAGCTAGCCTCCTGCACCGAACCCCTGGCAACGACGGAAAACGGTCGAGACACGCTGATAGAGATCGACGAATTAGTAGGCGGCGAGGCCGCCATCGAGGGTGATTCCCTGGCCTGCCGCCAGATAAAAATGACCTTCGGGTATAACGCGTTCGCCGGCTCGATCTGTTTCGTCGCCGACGGTGACCTGGTCGTGTCGACGATGACCACCGGACCGTCCATGTCCCCCGTCCAGGCCGAAGAGTTCGCCCAGCTCACCAACGCCGCCACCCAGAAGGCCTTTGCAGCCCGGTAGTCCAGGCCCAGACCTGCGCGGAGCACAACTGTTGCCGCTCCGGACAAGTGCGCCCGGTGTGCCGGGGGTGGATTCAACTGGTCGATGCAACACCGCTGTTTTCTTGGTCTGAGAGTAGCTGATGCAGGGCTTCTCGCGGGGTGGCTGCGTCGAGCCGTTTTCGTGGTCGG